>NZ_CP092462.1:5177500-5182584 GCF_022387135.1 Comamonas sp. B21-038 | reverse complement strand
GACATTCTGATCCACGATTACTAGCGATTCCGACTTCACGCAGTCGAGTTGCAGACTGCGATCCGGACTTTACGACTGGCTTTATGGGATTAGCTCCCCCTCGCGGGTTGGCAACCCTTGTACCAGCCATTGTATGACGTGTGTAGCCCCACCTATAAGGGCCATGAGGACTTGACGTCATCCCCACCTTCCTCCGGTTTGTCACCGGCAGTCCCATTAGAGTGCCCTTTCGTAGCAACTAATGGCAAGGGTTGCGCTCGTTGCGGGACTTAACCCAACATCTCACGACACGAGCTGACGACAGCCATGCAGCACCTGTGTTACGGTTCTCCTTTCGAGCACATGTCCATCTCTGGTCACTTCGTACATGTCAAAGGTGGGTAAGGTTTTTCCGCGTTGCATCGAATTAAACCACATCATCCACCGCTTGTGCGGGTCCCCGTCATTCCTTTGAGTTTCAACCTGCGGCCGTACTCCCCAGGCGGTCAACTTCACGCTTATGCTTAGTCGTTACTGAGAAAGTTAATTCCCAACAACCAGTTGACATCGTTTAGGGCGTGGACTACCAGGGTATCTAATCCTGTTTGCTCCCCACGCTTTCGTGCATGAGCGTTCAGTGCAGGCCCAGGGGGATTGCCACTTCGCCATCGGTGTTCCTCCGCATATCTACGCATTTCACTGCTACACGCGGAATTCCATCCCCCTCTGCCGCACTCTAGCCATGCAGTCACAAAGGCCGTTCCCAGGTTGAGCCCGGGGATTTCACCTCTGTCTTACATAACCGCCTGCGCACGCTTTACCGCCCAGTAATTCGATTAACGCTCGCACCCTACGTATTACCGCGGCTGCTGGCACGTAGTTAGCCGGTGCTTATTCTTACGGTACCGTCATCAACCCTCTTTATTAGAAAAGGTCTTTTCGTTCCGTACAAAAGCAGTTTACAACCCGAGGGCCTTCATCCTGCACGCGGCATTGCTGGATCAGGCTTTCGCCCATTGTCCAAAATTCCCCACTGCTGCCTCCCGTAGGAGTCTGGGCCGTGTCTCAGTCCCAGTGTGGCTGGTCGTCCTCTCAGACCAGCTACAAGATCGTCGGCTTGGTAAGCTTTATCCCACCAACTACCTAATCTGCCATCAGCCGCTCTAGTAGCGCAAGGCCCGAAGGTCCCCTGCTTTCATCCTTAGATCTCATGCGGTATTAGCTACTCTTTCGAGTAGTTATCCCCACTACTAGGCACGTTCCGATGTGTTACTCACCCGTTCGCCACTCGTCAGCGTCCGAAGACCTGTTACCGTTCGACTTGCATGTGTGAAAGCATGCCGCCAGCGTTTCAATCTGAGCCAGGATCAAACTCTATAGTTCGATCTTGAATTTAAAGTCCTCTCGACTACTCACTCACTTGACGGAATCAAGAAGACCGAAGTCTTCCTCATTACTGTTTAAAGTGAGCGCTTGTTTTGCTCCGAAGAACATATGGCAATCGCCACCAAACGCCCACGCTTATCGGCTGTTAATTTTTAAAGACCTGACCCAAGAGTCTTGACCCTCAGATCCCCTTCGCCGCGATCAGCGAAGCCTTGTATTGTAGCACAGCTTTTGCTGCACTCAAGAACGTTTTTCACGTTTTCTTCTCAACTCTTGCAACCCGCCGATCCGCGGACCTGGCGCGCTACTCTTTCAAGAGCAGAGAAGAAAACGTCCAGCTAGGTGCTGGACGTTTTCAGTATAAAAGCCTGACGATGACCTACTTTCACACGGGAATCCGCACTATCATCGGCGCGAAGTCGTTTCACTGTCCTGTTCGGGATGGGAAGGAGTGGTACCAACTTGCTATGGTCATCAGGCATAACTTTTTGCCTTTGCTGCCAAGTTTGTTAGGCAGCACAGCGAATTCATAGAGTCTTATCAGCTAAATTTGATTGCGCTTTGGGCATAACTGCAGTTGCAGTGTTTCTTTGCTTGGGCCCCCATCTAAGGGAAGGGGCCGATCAAAGTTATAGGGTCAAGCCGCACGAGCAATTAGTATTGGTTAGCTTAACGCATTGCTGCGCTTCCACACCCAACCTATCAACGTCCTGGTCTAGAACGACTCTTCAGGGGGGTCAAGCCCCCGGCAGATCTCATCTTGGAACGAGTTTTCCCGCTTAGATGCTTTCAGCGGTTATCTCTTCCACACATAGCTACTCGGCAATGCCACTGGCGTGACAACCGATACACCAGAGGTGTGTCCACTCCGGTCCTCTCGTACTAGGAGCAGGCTTCCTCAAATCTGCAGCGCCCACGGAAGATAGGGACCAAACTGTCTCACGACGTTTTAAACCCAGCTCACGTACCTCTTTAAATGGCGAACAGCCATACCCTTGGGACCGACTACAGCCCCAGGATGAGATGAGCCGACATCGAGGTGCCAAACACCGCCGTCGATATGAACTCTTGGGCGGTATCAGCCTGTTATCCCCAGAGTACCTTTTATCCGTTGAGCGATGGCCCTTCCATACAGAACCACCGGATCACTATGTCCTGCTTTCGCATCTGCTCGACTTGTCAGTCTCGCAGTTAAGCACGCTTATGCCATTGCACTATCGTCACGATGTCCGACCGTAACTAGCGTACCTTCGAACTCCTCCGTTACGCTTTGGGAGGAGACCGCCCCAGTCAAACTGCCTACCATGCACTGTCCCCGATCCAGATCATGGACCAAGGTTAGAACCTCAAACACACCAGGGTGGTATTTCAACGTTGGCTCCATGAGAACTAGCATCCTCACTTCAAAGCCTCCCACCTATCCTACACAGATCTGTTCAAAGTCCAATACAAAGCTACAGTAAAGGTTCATGGGGTCTTTCCGTCTTTCCGCGGGGAGATTGCATCATCACAAACATTTCAACTTCGCTGAGTCTCAGGAGGAGACAGTGTGGCCATCGTTACGCCATTCGTGCAGGTCGGAACTTACCCGACAAGGAATTTCGCTACCTTAGGACCGTTATAGTTACGGCCGCCGTTTACTGGGACTTCAATCAAGAGCTTGCACCCCATCATTTAATCTTCCAGCACCGGGCAGGCGTCACACCCTATACGTCCACTTTCGTGTTTGCAGAGTGCTGTGTTTTTATTAAACAGTCGCAGCCACCTATTCTTTGCAACCCCGTTTAGCTCCATTTGTTCAACTTCACTTACTTGGGGCACACCTTCTCCCGAAGTTACGGTGTCAATTTGCCGAGTTCCTTCTCCTGAGTTCTCTCAAGCGCCTTAGAATACTCATCTCGCGCACCAGTGTCGGTTTGCGGTACGGTCGTGTGTAGCTGAAGCTTAGTGGCTTTTCCTGGAAGCTGGGTATCACTCACTTCGTCTGCAAGCAGACCCGTTATCACCCCTCATCTTAGCCCGGCGGATTTGCCTACCGAGCACGACTACAGGCTTGAACCAACATATCCAACAGTTGGCTGAGCTAACCTTCTTCGTCCCCACATCGCACTACACATCGGTACGGGAATATTGACCCGTTTCCCATCAGTTACGCATCTCTGCCTCACCTTAGGGGCCGACTTACTCTACGCCGATGAACGTTGCGTAGAAAACCTTGCGCTTACGGCGAGCGGGCTTTTCACCCGCTTTAACGCTACTCATGTCAGCATTCGCACTTCTGATACCTCCAGCATCCGTTACCAGACACCTTCACAGGCTTACAGAACGCTCTCCTACCACGCACAGTAAAACTGTGCATCCGCAGCTTCGGTAACTGGCTTAGCCCCGTTACATCTTCCGCGCAGGACGACTCGATCAGTGAGCTATTACGCTTTCTTTAAATGATGGCTGCTTCTAAGCCAACATCCTGACTGTTTTAGCCTTCCCACTTCGTTTCCCACTTAGCCCGTTTTAGGGACCTTAGCTGGCGGTCTGGGTTGTTTCCCTCTTGAGTCCGGACGTTAGCACCCGGTGCTCTGTCTCCCAAGCTGTACTCTGCGGTATTCGGAGTTTGCATAGGTTTGGTAAGTCGCCATGACCCCCTAGCCTAAACAGTGCTCTACCCCCGCAGGTAATACTTGAGGCACTACCTAAATAGTTTTCGGAGAGAACCAGCTATTTCCAAGTTTGTTTAGCCTTTCACCCCTATCCACAGCTCATCCCCTAGTTTTGCAACACTAGTGGGTTCGGACCTCCAGTACCTGTTACGGCACCTTCATCCTGGCCATGGATAGATCACTTGGTTTCGGGTCTACACCCAGCGACTTGTCGCCCTATTCGGACTCGATTTCTCTGCGCCTTCCCTATTCGGTTAAGCTTGCCACTGAATGTAAGTCGCTGACCCATTATACAAAAGGTACGCCGTCACCCCTAAGGGCTCCGACTTTTTGTAAGCATGCGGTTTCAGGATCTATTTCACTCCCCTCCCGGGGTTCTTTTCGCCTTTCCCTCACGGTACTTGTTCACTATCGGTCGATGATGAGTATTTAGCCTTGGAGGATGGTCCCCCCATATTCAGACAGGGTTTCTCGTGCCCCGCCCTACTTATCTGCAGCCTAGTACCACCAATGCGTTTTCACATACGGGGCTATCACCCACTATGGCCGGACTTTCCATTCCGTTTTGTTAACACACTGACTATCACTGCAAGGCTCTTCCGAATTCGCTCGCCACTACTATCGGAATCTCGGTTGATGTCTTTTCCTCTGGGTACTTAGATGTTTCAGTTCTCCAGGTTCGCTTCACTGCGCTATGTATTCACTCAGTGATACCTATTGCTAGGTGGGTTCCCCCATTCAGAAATCTCCGGATCAAAGTTTATTTGCCAACTCCCCGAAGCTTATCGCAGGCTATCACGTCTTTCGTCGCCTATCATCGCCAAGGCATCCACCACATGCTCTTAGTCACTTGACCCTATAACTTTGATATCTATCGCTAGATCTCAAGCACAAGAACCCAAGCAACTGCTTATGCGAGGTCTCTCACCTCGCGCGTTATGCCGTAATGTGAATATCTTTGCTGTAAACCCAGTTTCCCAGATTCACATTCTTGAAGAATATTCGTCATTACTGAATAAAAATTGCTCTCGCAAAGTTTCATTCGTTTTGACGCAATCAAAT
>NZ_CP092462.1:5167500-5175000 GCF_022387135.1 Comamonas sp. B21-038 | reverse complement strand
TTTCAAGAGCAGAGAAGAAAACGTCCAGCTAGGTGCTGGACGTTTTCAGTATAAAAGCCTGACGATGACCTACTTTCACACGGGAATCCGCACTATCATCGGCGCGAAGTCGTTTCACTGTCCTGTTCGGGATGGGAAGGAGTGGTACCAACTTGCTATGGTCATCAGGCATAACTTTTTGCTTCTTGGCCGCTTGGCGCTGATCGGTCGATCAGGGCGTTGCTGCTTTCGAAGCGAATTCATAGAGTCTTATCAGCTAAATTTGATTGCGCTTTGGGCATAACTGCAGTTGCAGTGTTTCTTTGCTTGGGCCCCCATCTAAGGGAGGGGCCGATCAAAGTTATAGGGTCAAGCCGCACGAGCAATTAGTATTGGTTAGCTTAACGCATTGCTGCGCTTCCACACCCAACCTATCAACGTCCTGGTCTAGAACGACTCTTCAGGGGGGTCAAGCCCCCGGCAGATCTCATCTTGGAACGAGTTTCCCGCTTAGATGCTTTCAGCGGTTATCTCTTCCACACATAGCTACTCGGCAATGCCACTGGCGTGACAACCGATACACCAGAGGTGTGTCCACTCCGGTCCTCTCGTACTAGGAGCAGGCTTCCTCAAATCTGCAGCGCCCACGGAAGATAGGGACCAAACTGTCTCACGACGTTTTAAACCCAGCTCACGTACCTCTTTAAATGGCGAACAGCCATACCCTTGGGACCGACTACAGCCCCAGGATGAGATGAGCCGACATCGAGGTGCCAAACACCGCCGTCGATATGAACTCTTGGGCGGTATCAGCCTGTTATCCCCAGAGTACCTTTTATCCGTTGAGCGATGGCCCTTCCATACAGAACCACCGGATCACTATGTCCTGCTTTCGCATCTGCTCGACTTGTCAGTCTCGCAGTTAAGCACGCTTATGCCATTGCACTATCGTCACGATGTCCGACCGTAACTAGCGTACCTTCGAACTCCTCCGTTACGCTTTGGGAGGAGACCGCCCCAGTCAAACTGCCTACCATGCACTGTCCCCGATCCAGATCATGGACCAAGGTTAGAACCTCAAACACACCAGGGTGGTATTTCAACGTTGGCTCCATGAGAACTAGCATCCTCACTTCAAAGCCTCCCACCTATCCTACACAGATCTGTTCAAAGTCCAATACAAAGCTACAGTAAAGGTTCATGGGGTCTTTCCGTCTTTCCGCGGGGAGATTGCATCATCACAAACATTTCAACTTCGCTGAGTCTCAGGAGGAGACAGTGTGGCCATCGTTACGCCATTCGTGCAGGTCGGAACTTACCCGACAAGGAATTTCGCTACCTTAGGACCGTTATAGTTACGGCCGCCGTTTACTGGGACTTCAATCAAGAGCTTGCACCCCATCATTTAATCTTCCAGCACCGGGCAGGCGTCACACCCTATACGTCCACTTTCGTGTTTGCAGAGTGCTGTGTTTTTATTAAACAGTCGCAGCCACCTATTCTTTGCAACCCCGTTTAGCTCCATTTGTTCAACTTCACTTACTTGGGGCACACCTTCTCCCGAAGTTACGGTGTCAATTTGCCGAGTTCCTTCTCCTGAGTTCTCTCAAGCGCCTTAGAATACTCATCTCGCGCACCAGTGTCGGTTTGCGGTACGGTCGTGTGTAGCTGAAGCTTAGTGGCTTTTCCTGGAAGCTGGGTATCACTCACTTCGTCTGCAAGCAGACCCGTTATCACCCCTCATCTTAGCCCGGCGGATTTGCCTACCGAGCACGACTACAGGCTTGAACCAACATATCCAACAGTTGGCTGAGCTAACCTTCTTCGTCCCCACATCGCACTACACATCGGTACGGGAATATTGACCCGTTTCCCATCAGTTACGCATCTCTGCCTCACCTTAGGGGCCGACTTACTCTACGCCGATGAACGTTGCGTAGAAAACCTTGCGCTTACGGCGAGCGGGCTTTTCACCCGCTTTAACGCTACTCATGTCAGCATTCGCACTTCTGATACCTCCAGCATCCGTTACCAGACACCTTCACAGGCTTACAGAACGCTCTCCTACCACGCACAGTAAACTGTGCATCCGCAGCTTCGGTAACTGGCTTAGCCCCGTTACATCTTCCGCGCAGGACGACTCGATCAGTGAGCTATTACGCTTTCTTTAAATGATGGCTGCTTCTAAGCCAACATCCTGACTGTTTTAGCCTTCCCACTTCGTTTCCCACTTAGCCCGTTTTAGGGACCTTAGCTGGCGGTCTGGGTTGTTTCCCTCTTGAGTCCGGACGTTAGCACCCGGTGCTCTGTCTCCCAAGCTGTACTCTGCGGTATTCGGAGTTTGCATAGGTTTGGTAAGTCGCCATGACCCCCTAGCCTAAACAGTGCTCTACCCCCGCAGGTAATACTTGAGGCACTACCTAAATAGTTTTCGGAGAGAACCAGCTATTTCCAAGTTTGTTTAGCCTTTCACCCCTATCCACAGCTCATCCCCTAGTTTTGCAACACTAGTGGGTTCGGACCTCCAGTACCTGTTACGGCACCTTCATCCTGGCCATGGATAGATCACTTGGTTTCGGGTCTACACCCAGCGACTTGTCGCCCTATTCGGACTCGATTTCTCTGCGCCTTCCCTATTCGGTTAAGCTTGCCACTGAATGTAAGTCGCTGACCCATTATACAAAAGGTACGCCGTCACCCCTAAGGGCTCCGACTTTTTGTAAGCATGCGGTTTCAGGATCTATTTCACTCCCCTCCCGGGGTTCTTTTCGCCTTTCCCTCACGGTACTTGTTCACTATCGGTCGATGATGAGTATTTAGCCTTGGAGGATGGTCCCCCCATATTCAGACAGGGTTTCTCGTGCCCCGCCCTACTTATCTGCAGCCTAGTACCACCAATGCGTTTTCACATACGGGGCTATCACCCACTATGGCCGGACTTTCCATTCCGTTTTGTTAACACACTGACTATCACTGCAAGGCTCTTCCGAATTCGCTCGCCACTACTATCGGAATCTCGGTTGATGTCTTTTCCTCTGGGTACTTAGATGTTTCAGTTCTCCAGGTTCGCTTCACTGCGCTATGTATTCACTCAGTGATACCTATTGCTAGGTGGGTTCCCCCATTCAGAAATCTCCGGATCAAAGTTTATTTGCCAACTCCCCGAAGCTTATCGCAGGCTATCACGTCTTTCGTCGCCTATCATCGCCAAGGCATCCACCACATGCTCTTAGTCACTTGACCCTATAACTTTGATATCTATCGCTAGATCTCAAGCCAAGAACCCAAGCAACTGCTTATGCGAGGTCTCTCACCTCGCGCGTTATGCCGTAATGTGAATATCTCTGCTGTAAACCCAGTTTCCCAGATTCACATTCTTGAAGAATATTCGTCATTACTGAATAAAAATTGCTTCCGCAAAGTTTCATTCGTTTTGACGCAATCAAATTGTTGCTGGCGGCACGGTGCAGTAAAACCTTTACGAATTTCTGCTTTCCACCAGCAACGCTGATTTTCGACTCTATGAATTTTTAAAGAACAGCCGTTTGATCCGGGAATCCGGAGTCAACAACAAAACAGTCTCTTGCGAAACCGCTTTGGTGTTGAGTGATAAGTTATCAGTAGTAGGTTTTGGTGGAGGATGACGGGATCGAACCGACGACCCCCTGCTTGCAAAGCAGGTGCTCTCCCAGCTGAGCTAATCCCCCTGATTGCCTATAGCCGGCGCATTGCTTCGTTGCCTGCTGCTCACACACGCTAGTGTGCTTCGCACCAGACGCCTCGCACTGCTTGGCTCTAGTCAATCAGCATTTAGCCAATCAACCAAAGCGGCATAAGCTCAACCTCTAAATCCGTTGGAAGTATTTGGTGGGTCTAGTTGGGCTCGAACCAACGACCCCTGCGTTATCAACACAGTGCTCTAACCAGCTGAGCTACAGACCCATTCCAATTCTTTGCAAGTGCTGTGTCTTAGTGCAGACCCAGCCTCTTAAAAGCTTTGGCTTGTTCCAACAACCGATAAGTGTGGGCGTTCAATCTTGATTGCTTTGTTTCCAGAAAGGAGGTGATCCAGCCGCACCTTCCGATACGGCTACCTTGTTACGACTTCACCCCAGTCACGAACCCCGCCGTGGTAAGCGCCCTCCTTGCGGTTAGGCTACCTACTTCTGGCGAGACCCGCTCCCATGGTGTGACGGGCGGTGTGTACAAGACCCGGGAACGTATTCACCGTGACATTCTGATCCACGATTACTAGCGATTCCGACTTCACGCAGTCGAGTTGCAGACTGCGATCCGGACTACGACTGGCTTTATGGGATTAGCTCCCCCTCGCGGGTTGGCAACCCTTTGTACCAGCCATTGTATGACGTGTGTAGCCCCACCTATAAGGGCCATGAGGACTTGACGTCATCCCCACCTTCCTCCGGTTTGTCACCGGCAGTCCCATTAGAGTGCCCTTTCGTAGCAACTAATGGCAAGGGTTGCGCTCGTTGCGGGACTTAACCCAACATCTCACGACACGAGCTGACGACAGCCATGCAGCACCTGTGTTACGGTTCTCTTTCGAGCACATGTCCATCTCTGGTCACTTCCGTACATGTCAAAGGTGGGTAAGGTTTTTCGCGTTGCATCGAATTAAACCACATCATCCACCGCTTGTGCGGGTCCCCGTCAATTCCTTTGAGTTTCAACCTTGCGGCCGTACTCCCCAGGCGGTCAACTTCACGCGTTAGCTTCGTTACTGAGAAAGTTAATTCCCAACAACCAGTTGACATCGTTTAGGGCGTGGACTACCAGGGTATCTAATCCTGTTTGCTCCCCACGCTTTCGTGCATGAGCGTCAGTGCAGGCCCAGGGGATTGCCTTCGCCATCGGTGTTCCTCCGCATATCTACGCATTTCACTGCTACACGCGGAATTCCATCCCCCTCTGCCGCACTCTAGCCATGCAGTCACAAAGGCCGTTCCCAGGTTGAGCCCGGGGATTTCACCTCTGTCTTACATAACCGCCTGCGCACGCTTTACGCCCAGTAATTCCGATTAACGCTCGCACCCTACGTATTACCGCGGCTGCTGGCACGTAGTTAGCCGGTGCTTATTCTTACGGTACCGTCATCAACCCTCTTTATTAGAAAAGGTCTTTTCGTTCCGTACAAAAGCAGTTTACAACCCGAGGGCCTTCATCCTGCACGCGGCATTGCTGGATCAGGCTTTCGCCCATTGTCCAAAATTCCCCACTGCTGCCTCCCGTAGGAGTCTGGGCCGTGTCTCAGTCCCAGTGTGGCTGGTCGTCCTCTCAGACCAGCTACAGATCGTCGGCTTGGTAAGCTTTTATCCCACCAACTACCTAATCTGCCATCAGCCGCTCTAGTAGCGCAAGGCCCGAAGGTCCCCTGCTTTCATCCTTAGATCTCATGCGGTATTAGCTACTCTTTCGAGTAGTTATCCCCCACTACTAGGCACGTTCCGATGTGTTACTCACCCGTTCGCCACTCGTCAGCGTCCGAAGACCTGTTACCGTTCGACTTGCATGTGTAAAGCATGCCGCCAGCGTTCAATCTGAGCCAGGATCAAACTCTATAGTTCGATCTTGAATTTAAAGTCTCTCGACTACTCACTCACTTGACGGAAATCAGAAGATAAATCTTCTTCATTACTGTTTAAAGTGAGCGCTTGTTTTGCTCCGAAGAACATATGGCAATCGCCACCAAACGCCCACGCTTATCGGCTGTTAGTTTTTAAAGACCTGACCCAAGAGCCTTGGCCCTCAGATTCCCTTCGCCGCGATCAGCGAAGCCTTGCATTGTAGCACAGCTTTTGCTGCACTCAAGAACGTTTTCACGTTTTCTTCTCAACTCTTGCAACCCGCCGATCCGTGGACCTGGCGCGCTACTCTTTCAAGAGCAGAGAAGAAAACGTCCAGCTAGATGCTGGACGTTTTCAGTATAAAAGCCTGACGATGACCTACTTTCACACGGGAATCCGCACTATCATCGGCGCGAAGTCGTTTCACTGTCCTGTTCGGGATGGGAAGGAGTGGTACCAACTTGCTATGGTCATCAGGCATAACTTTTTGCTTTGCTGCCAAGTTTGTTAGGCAGCACAGCGAATTCATAGAGTCTTATCAGCTAAATTTGATTGCGCTTTGGGCATAACTGCAGTTGCAGTGTTTCTTTGCTTGGGCCCCCATCTAAGGGAAGGGGCCGATCAAAGTTATAGGGTCAAGCCGCACGAGCAATTAGTATTGGTTAGCTTAACGCATTGCTGCGCTTCCACACCCAACCTATCAACGTCCTGGTCTAGAACGACTCTTCAGGGGGGTCAAGCCCCCGGCAGATCTCATCTTGGAACGAGTTTCCCGCTTAGATGCTTTCAGCGGTTATCTCTTCCACACATAGCTACTCGGCAATGCCACTGGCGTGACAACCGATACACCAGAGGTGTGTCCACTCCGGTCCTCTCGTACTAGGAGCAGGCTTCCTCAAATCTGCAGCGCCCACGGAAGATAGGGACCAAACTGTCTCACGACGTTTTAAACCCAGCTCACGTACCTCTTTAAATGGCGAACAGCCATACCCTTGGGACCGACTACAGCCCCAGGATGAGATGAGCCGACATCGAGGTGCCAAACACCGCCGTCGATATGAACTCTTGGGCGGTATCAGCCTGTTATCCCCAGAGTACCTTTTATCCGTTGAGCGATGGCCCTTCCATACAGAACCACCGGATCACTATGTCCTGCTTTCGCATCTGCTCGACTTGTCAGTCTCGCAGTTAAGCACGCTTATGCCATTGCACTATCGTCACGATGTCCGACCGTAACTAGCGTACCTTCGAACTCCTCCGTTACGCTTTGGGAGGAGACCGCCCCAGTCAAACTGCCTACCATGCACTGTCCCCGATCCAGATCATGGACCAAGGTTAGAACCTCAAACACACCAGGGTGGTATTTCAACGTTGGCTCCATGAGAACTAGCATCCTCACTTCAAAGCCTCCCACCTATCCTACACAGATCTGTTCAAAGTCCAATACAAAGCTACAGTAAAGGTTCATGGGGTCTTTCCGTCTTTCCGCGGGGAGATTGCATCATCACAAACATTTCAACTTCGCTGAGTCTCAGGAGGAGACAGTGTGGCCATCGTTACGCCATTCGTGCAGGTCGGAACTTACCCGACAAGGAATTTCGCTACCTTAGGACCGTTATAGTTACGGCCGCC
Source organism: Comamonas sp. B21-038 (assembly GCF_022387135.1). GTDB lineage: Bacteria > Pseudomonadota > Gammaproteobacteria > Burkholderiales > Burkholderiaceae_C > Comamonas > Comamonas sediminis. Next base: position 5,167,804 of record NZ_CP092462.1, on the reverse strand, counting down.
GTTTACTGGGACTTCAATCAAGAGCTTGCACCCCATCATTTAATCTTCCAGCACCGGGCAGGCGTCACACCCTATACGTCCACTTTCGTGTTTGCAGAGTGCTGTGTTTTTATTAAACAGTCGCAGCCACCTATTCTTTGCAACCCCGTTTAGCTCCATTTGTTCAACTTCACTTACTTGGGGCACACCTTCTCCCGAAGTTACGGTGTCAATTTGCCGAGTTCCTTCTCCTGAGTTCTCTCAAGCGCCTTAGAATACTCATCTCGCGCACCAGTGTCGGTTTGCGGTACGGTCGTGTGTAGCT